>NZ_OZ334478.1:0-2752 GCF_976980765.1 Halomonas sp. NYA30
ATGCACCACACGACAGTAGCCACAGAAGCACAGCGTCGAGAACGACAGCTAGAGTTTGAAATACAGGATCAGAAAGAGGCCAAAGAGCGCGAAGACGCTCGAAAGAACAGAGGTTTTACCCAGATATACCCAAAGGGCTGGGAACGCCTAACAAAGCTGGCAGAGACAGCACCAACAGCCTTCAAACTATATTCTTTCCTTGCCCAACACATTGATCCGACTTGCGGAGCTGTAGTCTGTGATCAGAAGTTCTTAGCCGATCAGTTCGGAGTCTCTACCAGAACCATACGTAACTGGATCACAAAGCTCGAAGGGCAAAACGCTATCGTCCGTATCCCTGTTGCTGGCCGTGTTTGCGCCTATGCTCTCGATCCTCACGAAGTTTGGAAGGGTTACGACAACGCCAAGGGATATGCTGCCTTTGTGTCTAAAACGTTGGTTAATCAGGATGGCGACATCAAGCGGCGGATAATGTCTATGTTTAGCCCCGACGAACGTCCCAAGGAACCAGTTGAATGAGCCTTCAACGCATCTCAGACCTCGATCAGCGGGTGGCCACTGGGAATGTCGTCGAGTGGCAATCACCAAGCGGTACGCGGTACCGCTATGAACGGGATCGTGCAGCAGTCGGGCAAGAAATGGGAGCAGGCACAGAGCGTTACGAGTGGTACGTACTCGAAAAAAACGATCTAACGCACGCCAAAAGGCGAGTTTTCGAGCTAATCAACGAAGATGAGTTCTGATGGAGGTTTGAAATGAGTCACTTAGCACAGCTTGCCATTTTAATTGCGATTTTGGCCGTGCCCATCATCGGTGGCTTGTACCTGAAACACCGCTACGAGCGTAAGCACGGGCCTATACGCTAACGTTCCATGCCCTTGCCACGGCCTCTCTGCTGCTCTCGCCGCTGAACCTTCTCCAACTCGTTGCTCCGCTGGAATTGAGTAGCCACCTTGGTTATTTCGGCCATCTGCTCTTTTGACAGCCCCTTAAACGGCTCCTGAAGCTTCTGTAAGCGTTTTTGGTGCTGAGTTAGGGTTACGCCTAGCTCCTGCCTCCTGCGTCGCTCCTGCGTGAATTCTGACGCCTTAGCGGCCACTTCGGTAAACTTCTCATTGACCTGCTGCGTGACTCGCTGTGCTACATGCTCGGGCGACTCAACGGTTTTGGAGATCCATCCCTTCTCAAGCACCTTCGGCTCCAGTGCTTCCGGCGTGATCTCAATACGGCGTGCTGTGGCCGCTTCCAGGTTCCCGTAGTAGCGCTGTACGGTCTGATGCTTGGACCTACTGCCCTCAATGCCGCGCTCTAAGCCGTGATGCTTCCCAACGCGCTCAGAGAAGTCTGTTTGCATCTGGCTCAGTGCCTTGGAGCCGCCTAGCCATTTTTTGGCGTTCAATCGTCCTGTTTGGCTGTCCAGGGGCACCGCATAGGCGTACAGGTGCGGGGTGGTTTCATCCCGGTGAATGCCGGCATAGACCACGTTCTCCGCACCATGGCGCTCTTTGAGCCATTCCAGAGCGTCCGCAAAGTAAGCGTCTTGCTCCTCCCGGCTCTTGCTGTGCATGGCTTCTGGGCTCGCTGTAACCAGGTACTCAACGGCCAAAACAGCGTCCTTGCGGCGCTTCTCTGGCAGTCGAGACTTAACCTCGGCCATCGCCTCGGCTGTCGATCCTGCGCCGATATGCGTGTTCTCTGACGCCCTGCTTTGGTCAGCATTAGGCGTCTCCTGCTCTCTAAAACTGTGCTTAAGCGAGCGTCTAACGCTCCCCAAGCTTTTCAGTTTTTGAGTGCGCAGGATCGTGAAACGAGGCGCATCTGACATGGGTGCCATCTCCGAAGGCATGATTGAACGCCAAAGGATGGCAGCGCGGCACTTGCATGACAAGTGGACTCACTACACTTTGCTGCGCAAAGTCGCTCGCTACTGCGTAGCCAAACCCTGAAAAACAAGGTCAAAACCTACCCCGGTTTAGCAGTGCTGGAGGGTCAGCCAGGTTTGTGGCCTGGCATCCTCCAGTACGCCGCCAGGTCGGTGGCTTCGATCCGTTACCGGTCGCTATCGCTCCCTGCATCCGCTGCGCGGATAAAGGGCGCCGCCTCTTTTTGGCGTTCAACTGGGTTTCAAAGGGCTGGCCCTTTGGCACGGGATATGTGCAAAACGCGGAGCGGCTTTGTAAACATATCCGACGTGCCTGTTCCTGCCCCTAGCTAGTGGCGTACTGCCCCCATACTGCGTTTCCACTGCATCCACACTGCATCTGCCCTGCGTCTTTACTGCACCCACACGGTTAAAACACGGCAAATTCACTTCAAAAAAGGTTAACCAAGGTTGAAGGCGGGTTAAAAGCGAGTTGAACCCCGCTCATTCTGCTCTCAGGGGTTTGTTTTTCAGGGTCTTAGAATCGTCCCGATTCCGCACATCAGGCATCCACGCACCGGCGAATTTTTAATTCGGCGGTGCGTGGTGCCCAACAACCGAGGAACGAGGGCGTTAGTGTGCAGGGCTGCACAGCTCAAAGTGCATATCGCACTCCACCGGAAAGGGGGGAAATGACCTTCCATAAATAGATTAGATAGGGTGCAAGTGTAAGCCATTGATTTTATTGATTATGGCTAAATCTCAGCGGAAACACAGGGTTTCCGGATATGTGGAAACCCTATGTTTCCGGTTCCTTCTCGACATAGGAAATATTTTTTCCTACTATTGGAAGGATAATTTCCACATAAGCGGAAGCAAAAAGGGAAGAAT
>NZ_OZ334479.1:0-2263 GCF_976980765.1 Halomonas sp. NYA30
ATGGCAGAAAAGACAATGCCCCAACCGGATGAGAGCTTTGCGGGCAACTCCGGTCAGGGCATTCAAAAACACAGTGAAAGGATAAACCGCTTTGGGGAACGTCGCAAGCGAGCGGCCATGTTCCAACGGTGGTTAGCCGATCATAATGACCTGACTCACCGCGAGGATTTGCAGCGCGTAAGCGCTGATCTCCGTCAGTGTGCCTCCTGGCTCAAGTTCAATCATTACTACCGAGTTGATGAAGTCCGCCTAGCGGCTGCCTATACCTGTAAGCGGCATCTGGTTTGCCCCTTCTGTGCGGCCCGTAGAGCGTCCAAACAGGTTGAGCGGTATCTTGACCGCCTTCGGGTGATATTGACCGATAACCCCCGCTTAAAACTCGCTCTCCTAACCTTCACGGTTAAGAACGGGGATGACCTGGCAGAACGTCACGCTCACTTAGAAAATTCTTTTCGCAGGCTCCAAAAAAAGCGCCGTGATGCTCTCCAGGGGAAAGGTAAAACCGAGCTTTCAAAGGTCGCGGGTGCCTTCTTTTCCTATGAAGTCACTAATAAGAATCAAGGCAAAGGCTGGCATCCTCATATTCACTGCCTGGTCTTACTGGATGAGTACATCGTTCACTCTAAGCTGGTTACCGAATGGGAAAAAATTACCGGCGATTCAATCATCGTTGATATCCGCCGCATTGCTGGCGGGATCTCTCAGATTATCGACCAGAGTGGGCAGATCGTGCCCGAAATCGTGGACGCTTTCGCCGAGGTCTTTAAGTACGCTCTCAAGTTCTCTGAGCTGTCGTTTCAGCACAACCTGGAAGCCTTCGAGCTGTTGCGCGGTAAGCGTCTACAAGGCTCCTTTGGCCTGTTCTGGGGCGTGAAAGTCCCCGAGTCCCATCTTGATGACCTGCTTGATAACGAACCCTATATTGAGCTGTTTTATCGGTTTAATGGCAAAGCCTACGACCTGACGAAAACCCGACGTTCTACAGCCGACCGCATTGGTGGGCATCTGAAACGCGCCTGGGGCGCGCCTGTACCGTTTATCGGTGATTCTCTCACGGACTGACTACTTACCCCCCTTGGATCAATAGCCCTTGTCTAATTGATCCCTTGCCCGGCCTATGGTCGGGCTTTTTATGTCTGACCACTCGCCTCGGGTGCAGCGTAGCTGCTCCCTCTCTCGGGTCTTTGATAATTCCGTATTCCGTATTCCGTATTAATACGGAATACGGTACGAAATACGATACGAAATACACTTGATCGTCTGTGTAACTGCTACCCGTCATTGATAACTGGATGGTGGTGAGCGAAGCGAACGCATGACAAACCAGCAGGCCACCGCGCCCAGGCAGCCACAGCAGCTTGGGCGCTGTTCGTTGGTGGCAATGCCTCAGCACCTCCATGACAAACAGGGGTTAGCTTGACGGCCTGCAAAGGTCGTCATAGTATGCGTATTACATACTGTGATACTAAAAGAGACTTACACAATGACCGACACCAAGCACACTCCCAAGCCTATTGACCAGTTCACTGTAGCTGCACGGCGCACCGATCCACTTTTCGGTCCTAACCTCCGTGACTTTCAGCCCACCATTCAGCACGTAATCGAAATGATCTCTATCCATGGTGAACCATACGATCCTCCTGGTACCCGCCAGCGCATTAGTCTTTCTCTGCGCCCTGATCTTGTTACAGAAATTCAGGGCATGGCTTCAACACATGACATGCCCACGTCAGCTATGGTTGACGCTCTTCTGCGGGTAGCTATTGGCGATTGGCATGAGTGGTGGAACCACAATGGCGGGGACGCTGGCCCAGCTCAAACAGGTCAGGAGGTGGATTTATGATGTATTCAATCATCGGTCGCCTGGAGCACGTCTTCGACCAGAAACAGGTGAATAAAGAAACAGGGGAAGAAAGCCAGCGGCATAAGATCCAACTGGTGGGGCGTGTCCCGCTGCCCGATGGCAGCAACGAAACACGGTTGGAGCTGGTGACGCTGAACGTTGACGATCCAGCCATCTACAAGTCCCTTGTAGGCTCTGATATTCGCGTACCTTTTGGTTTCTTTGCGCCCAGCAAAGGAACCGTAATTCAGTTTGTCCCGAAAGGTGCAAAACCTCAGAAAGTTACTGCAGGAGCCTAAGCGACTCGGCCCGCCAAACTCCCGTGATGATGCGAGCCTAGCGGCATCTCGGGAGGGCGGCGGGCCTTTAAGTTCATACATGGAAATAAAGTGGCGAAAAATCCACTTAGGGAAAAAACAA